>NZ_JAGYGK010000041.1:0-1663 GCF_019947395.1 Pseudomonas sp. BF-R-26
GGCCCAGAGTGTGTAAAAACGTTAGATCCCGTTTCGATCTTCAAGGCTGTCCGGCTGTCCGGCTTCGTAGCCTGATCAAGGCACGATGTCCCTTCCTGATGAGCTAAACCTCCCCAGCAACGCGCCAGATCATCGGGACACGTAAAAACAGGCCGGTTTTTAGGCCGTTAGCGCCTTCATCAAGTGATGGGCACCGATGATTTTCATAACCCGTTTCAAGTTGTAGGCGAGCACATTCAAGCTCATCTCCGCGCTCACCCCAGCTAGCTTTCGCGTCAGGAAGTGCGTTGCACCCATCCATTGTTTGAGCGTCCCGAAGGGATGCTCAACCGTCCGTTTTCTGACTCGCATCATCTCTGGTGCTTTGCCCAGCCGAAGCTGCATTTCCTCCAATACGGCTTCATGCTCCCAGCGTCGAACTCGTCGCTCCGTGCTTGGTGTGCACTGTGCTTTTAACGCGCAGCCCTGGCATTTCGAACTCCAGTAGCGATGCAACTTCAGGCCTTTTTCAACGTTGGAATAGCGCCAGATCAGCGCCTCTCCAGCAGGGCAAATGTATTGGTTTTTTGCCGCGTCATAGATGAACGCATCGTTATTGAAACGCCCGTCAGCCTTGGCTCCAGAGGTCATCGGCTTGGGCACGTAGGCGGTGATGCCTGCATCGTGACAAGCTAGGATTTCTTCGCTTTTGAAGTAACCTCGGTCAGCTACCACCGACAACGTGTCTGACGCCATCGCCTCGCGGGCCTGCTTGGCCATCGAGCTGAGTTGATCTCGATCGGAACCGACGTTAGTCACCTCGTGCGCAACGATCAAATGGTGCTGGGTATCGACCGCTGTCTGCACGTTGTAGCCGACGATTCCCGTGCCGCGCGTCATCATGGAGCGGGCGTCTGGATCGGTCAGTGAGACCTGTTTATCCGGCGATTCATTGAGCTGGATTTCGATCGCCTGAAGCTCTTTCATTTGAGTTTTGAGCTTGGCGATTTTCTCTTCCAGCCGCACGGCACTGGGCTCGGAAGCTGTTGGTTCTTGCCGATCGGCAGCATCGAGTGCCGTCAGGTAGCGGCTGATACTCGATTCAATTTCTTCCATTCGCCGCTTCAGTTTGGCGCTGGTGAAATTGCGGTCGCGGTTGTTGACTGCTTTGAATTTACTGCCGTCGATGGCAACCAGACGCTCTCCGAACAGTCCCAACTGCTGACACAGCACCACGAACTGGCGGCAGACGCCTCGGATGGCCTTGCTGTTGTCTTTTCGGAAGTTGGCGATGGTCTTGAAGTCCGGCATCAAACGCCCGGTCAACCACATCAGTTCGACGTTGCGCTGGGCTTCTCGCTCCAAACGTCGGCTCGACTGGATGCGGTTGAGATAGCCGTAGATGTAGATCTTTAGCAAGATCGCGGGGTGGTAAGCCGGCCGGCCAGTATCGGCTGGAATGGCACCTTCAAAACCCAGATTGACCAGGTCGAGTTCGTCGACAAAGACGTCGACTACGCGCACCGGATTGGTATCGCTGACGTAGTCGTCGAGGCTCTCGGGAAGTAAGGTGCCTTGGCCTCGATGTTCACCTTGGATAAAGCGCTTCATGGGCGATCCCTGCGATGAAATCCTCAGAAATCATAGCAAGGGTTCGCGAAGGCGTTTTTACACACTCTGGGCC
>NZ_JAGYGK010000042.1:0-1260 GCF_019947395.1 Pseudomonas sp. BF-R-26
GCAAGCCCGCTTGTGTCTTGGGCAGGAATTAGACTGAGGGTGAGAGCGGTGAGTGGCAAGCTGAATGCCCGGAGTGCTTAAAGCACGTGTGGGAGCCCATGCTGCCATTCACCTCTCCGCTCTGGTTATTGAGCCCGAACAGTTGAACGAGCCGACCTCGAACATTACAAGCGTGGTGCCCAGCCAGAGCGCTCTCACCTTTGAGTGTAAGAGGGTTCGGCTATGTTTTCCTGCGCAGGCATCGATGTTTCCAAAGATACCCTTGAAATTTGGATTAACCCGCAAGACATTGGCGCCAGTTACCTCAATACCGCCAGTGACTTCCTTGGGCTGATTGATTGGTTAAAGCGCTACCAGGTCAGCCGCGTATTGCTGGAAGCCACCGGCGGCTATGAGCGAGAGGTCATGAAAGCGCTTCAGGCTGCCGGCTTCGAAGTCTTGCGGATCAACCCTCGCCGAGCCAGAGACTTTGCCAAGGCCATGGGGCAGCGCGCTAAAACCGACCCGATAGATGCGCGGCTGCTCGCGCAGTTTGCCGAAGTCATAAAGTCGCCAAGCAACCGAATCACCAGCCCTGAACAGGACAATTTACGTGCGCTGGTACAGCAACGTGAAAACTTTGTTCAGCAACATGGCGACGATTTACGGCGCCTCAAAACAGCCTCTGCTGACACGGTAAAACCCTGTCTGCGAAGTCATATCGACTATTTATGCCAAGCAATAAAGTCGATAGAAAGGTTGATCCGTCAAACTGCTAAAGACCTGGACAGTGATAAAACGGCCCGTTTGTGTTCGGTCAAGGGTATAGGGCTCGTGACGGCAGCCAGCTTGATGGCCTATTTACCTGAGCTGGGCGAGGTTGGACGGCACGAGATCGCAGCGCTGGCAGGCATAGCCCCCTACAACGACGACAGCGGCAAACATGAAGGCCCCCGCCACATTGGCGGTGGCAGGTTTGCTGCGCGTCGGGCGATGTACATGGCGTGCTGGGTGGTGATTCAGCGACAGCCTGAGTTCAAAGCGCGGTATGACGCACTGCGTCATAAGGGCAAATGCGCAAAAGTAGCGCTCATCGCCTGTATGCGCGTGTTGTTGATACGGCTGAACGCCATGATCCGAGACCGAACTGAGTGGAAAGAACCCTTGGCCTAAACGGGTCGCGGTGTTCCTGTAGGGCATCGCATGGCCTAAAGCTGTGGGAGTTCAGCTGTCTATCAATATGCCTTCAAAATAAAGGTCATCAAGACAGTTGCTCCCACA